>NZ_JBHIMJ010000029.1:0-1546 GCF_042194035.1 Bartonella sp. OC16QHHD
TGCTGGGGCTTTGATCATGGGCGATGATGTCAATATCACCAGCCAAAATACAAGCAATTCCACAATAACCAATTCAGGGCGTATTGCGGCAAATCACCAATTGCATGTGCATGGCGGGGATATCTTTAGTCAAGGAGGGCATTTTGCGGCGGGTGGTGATGCTGTTATCCTTGCAGAGAAGAATATTCGTTTGGATGCAGGGCGCACAACGGTTGACGGCGTGGAGACCGTATTAAACACCGAGGCACTTTCTGCTGGTGGCAATGCGAGCGTGATTGCCAAGCAAGATATCACCGCCTCAGGGGTGGGGATCACTACCGGAGGTGATCTTGCCATGGCTACAGAACAAGGCAACTTGACGATCGGTTCAGCAGAAACCCATTACCATGATGAGCAGGGTGATGCCACCATGCATCATAAATCAGAAGTCAACTCTGGAGGCTCAACAACGCTTTCCTCTGGAAAAGATTTGAATATTTTAGGCTCTGATGTTCAAACAAAGGATAAACTTCTCTTGCAAGCTGAGAGGAATGTTTCGATTGATGCCACACGCAACAGCATGGACAATCAGAGTGGGAGTGAAACATCTCATGTTGCTTTACACAATGGCTCTCATTTAAGTTCTGGAAAAGAGACCACTGTTCTCTCTGGAAAAGATATCCATATTGCTGCTTCCGATATAGATGCCAAGGGTAATGTTGCTCTTGGCGCCCAAGGGGAGGTAACAATAGGGGTGAAAAACGATGAGATGGAGTATCATCTTCGCACCAAAAACACGAAAGTGGATATGCAAGCCTCTCATGCCGTTGGCTCTTCGATAAAATCGGGAGGTGACACCACTGTCATTGCAGGGCAGGATGGCAAACCGCATGATCTTAGCATTACAGGTAGTTCCATTGCGGCTGATGGCAAGGTGGGGCTGAAAGCCAGCAACGATATTCTCATCAATAATGCAGAGGATAGCTTACAGTATGAGATGTCGTACCATAAAGAGGGTGGAGCATTTAGTAGCAGCAAATCTGAGCATAACAAGATGGATGTGCGCCAAGTTGTGGGGTCAAGCATAACAGGGGGTGAAGGCATTACCATTGACTCAGGAAACAACACGGAAGTTGTCGCCTCGACGCTCATAGCCGGTAAGGCAGAGGAAACGTCAGGAGAGAAAGCACCAGGAGATCAAAAACAAGCGGATATTACCATTCACTCTGGGGGAAAGATTGTCATCAAAGGCGCCCAAGAACACTTGGATCAGCAAGCGCAATCGTCATCAAGTGGCTTTTTGCATGAGAAATCGTCTGATACATCTCAATCGCATACCACAACGGTCTCCTCTATCCTTGGGGCGACGGGAAACATTATCACGCAATCAGACAAAGAGACCACAATCACGGCTTCTCATCTGCTTTCCGGTCAAGATATCAATGTGAGCGGAGAAAATGTGACGATTGATGGCATGACAGATCACCATAAAAGCCATTCAGAGGAGCATGAAACAGGTTTTGGTGTGGGATCAGGTAAGGGCTTTGTGTCGATATACGGGAGTGAG
>NZ_JBHIMJ010000072.1:0-3812 GCF_042194035.1 Bartonella sp. OC16QHHD
ATGCCTAGTGAACCATCAAAGATTGGGTTTTTCGCACGAGAGGTTGCATAAACCGATTTTTGAATATCTAACCACTCACCAGTCTCTGTATTGGTACGCAATTGCATCACTTGTGTTGGATGCAAATAGAGAACATAAACACTCTCCCCATTCACACGTACTGGTCGAATTTTGGGATTAGCAAGTTTCGCCATTTTTACAGCTTCGTCAATAAGCTTCAAACTAAAGCTGTGTTTTGGCGCTTCACTGAGATCTTCATCCTTGGTTTTACCATCTGGACGGATAATTCGCTTACTGCTTGGTGCCAGAGGTTCATTAAATCCATAATGCACATTCTCGATATCTATCATACGATCTTCAAAAGAGAGCGTCCTTGCTGTATATCCGCAAGCTTGAATGAAAAACATCAAGCTTAAGCGATCTGCATACCAATCAACTAAGCCATCTTTTGCTTCGTCGCGCAAATCAAACGTTGTACGTTGTTGCGCTATACTACCTTCATTTTCTACACGAACTGCATGCGAAAGTTCGTCAATATAGAGTCTGTCATGAAGGAATTGTAATGCCTCTTCATTCCCCTCAAGCGTCTGTCCTGAGGTAACACCACGTCCCAAAAGCTGTGTCCGTAAGCTAAATGTAACACAATCCCCTCTGCCTTTCTGTGTTTCGGTTTTAAGTTGAATAATGCTGTTTGAACCCTTGCCTATAAGGGGGGCAATAGGTATCGCCTTTGAAACTTCTGTATTTAATAATTTTGACCACGTGCTTATCGCATGAGGATCATCTGCTCTAACTGTTGTTAATGCCATTGATTTTACCTTTCTTTGCTGTAAAAAAAACCGGCTTAAAAGCCGGATCATAGCCCTGTATAAAACAGACTAATTTCTATAAAATGCACTCTTAATACCCGTTACCTGCACCGTGTAATTGCCGAAAAATCGCTTTATTTTTCGGATTTGATATCCAAACGTCAAATTCTTCTTCTGACATCCTATCAATGCTTGCTAAAGTCATTGGTCCAGTACTCCCTCCTCCACCAGATGCCGTTAAGGTTCTCGCAGAATTCTGCCGACTTTGAAGTTCTGCAACTTGATTATTCGCTTGCACTGCTTGGTTCTGATAGCCAAGGTTTTGTGCTATTCTATAAATCTCTTCTGCCGGATTGAGATCTCTTTGTGCACAAGTCGCTACAAGAGCATGCAATTGATCTCTTATAATCGCATCTATTGTGTTTTGTTGTCCATACTCAGGATAAAGTGATGACCAAGAACTCAATTCCTTTGCGCGTGCCTCATAAAGAAAATTTGCCGCGGCATCAAAATCACTGGATTTATTTTGAAACGACTTAACAGAATTATTAAAAAATTCACCAAGACGTATATCATGCTGCTGCTGTTCCTCAGCTTGTCTTAGCGCTTCTTTCTGTTCCCTAATATACGCATCTTGCTTTTGAATCTTATCTAGCATCCACGCCACTAAACGAACAGGGTCCTCACGTAGGTCTGGGGGTGCATTTTCACCTTCAACCATTGGCGTCTGGGACTGGGGTTCATAAAGCTTGACAAGCGCTTCACGAGCTTGTTTGGCTTGTTGCTCCATACGCTGCTGTTCTATACTAGGAACAATCTCTGAAGGTTTTTCAACGGGCTGTGCAACCGGCTCTGGAGACGTAATGTCATCATTATCAATCGTTTCACCATCATAAGTGCCGGCATCAAAAGAGCTCTCATCATCAAAGACCGGTGCTCCAACTCTGTAATCTTCATTCATAGCTTCGTTCATTTCTGCATTCATTCTCTAACCTCTCTCAAATGCTTCTTCCTCTGTATGTTGCCGCTCTTTCACGCATGATTTGATTTTGCGCTCGTTCATTAAGAATACGCTCCCGTTCAAGCTCATGCTTCTGTTGCATCAATTCAGCTTCCAATTCTGCTCTCTTTTGACGCATAACCAATTCAATCTGCTTGCCTTGTAAATCCATCTGTTGCATCTGACTTTTAGCCGCAATATCTTGCTGCTTTTCCTGCAACTTCATTTCTTGTTCCGGATTCATTTGCTGTTGTTGGGCTTGTTGTGCCATTTGCTGCTGTTGCATCTTCTCACTCACACGATTAAGCAATGACGCAGGCAATGGAGAATAACGAAGTAGATCAAGCATAATATCCGGCGTAATCGCATTTTGAAGCAATGGGAGCAGCTGTGTGATGATACCAAAGGTGCGCTCTTTCTCATTCGGGCTGGTTGGGGCATCATCGACAACAATGTCATACTCGACACTCGTTACTTCTTCACGCGTCAATGGAATATATTGCGCATTCTCCTCACCAGATATCCGTACCAAACGACCATCGGACAAGTAATTCTGTATCAGATGCAAAATAATCTTACCCTGCCTTTTGCGATACAAACGTAAACCATCAAACAGACAAGCAAGCAGATTTAAACTGGATTGGCGTCGTTGTGCCTCCAAAATACCCGCTTGTGTCACTTCCCTTGTACCAATGAATTCGGGTGATAAACCCGTCACCTGATTAATTGCTTCCTTAGCTTCATTAAACAGCTGGAAAAAGCCCTCTGGAAACTGTGCTACAGGCTTTGGTTGTATTTTACCACCTGCCAATGCGTTAGGTTTAACCCATGTAATACTGTCTGATCGGCTTAAACTTTTTGCTGCTTCTCTCTCATCCTTAAATGCACCACTCTCTGCCATTATCCCGCCTTTGGATTGGCTATTAAGGATATACATAACTTGACTAAAGTACTTATTCGCCCACCGTTGTGGGTCTTTTGTAGGACGCACAACCCCATAAAATTGCCGTTCTATCTTGTCAAAATACCCCGTTATACACTCCCAACCCAATTGACCCGCTGGAACCAAAGGTTGATCGGGGGATTCAAGCAATTTTCTCCCTAAAAAAGCACGTCTTACAACCTTTTTATTGAAAGCTGCCCCTTGGATATCGTGCATCATGCACTGGAGCTGCTTAAATTCTTCCTCGCTATAATCACGAAGTTCTCCAGTGCTTAAATCGGGCGCTTTGTAATACCTCTCGCTTTCAAACCAACGGCATTCAACAAGTGTGATCATCCGTCGACCGTTTTCAACATCAATGCCCTTCTCATCATTATAAGCTTCAAGATCATTATGATGAATGCCCTCATAAGCAACCCCATCACGAGCCCAATCTGCACTCAGCTCTGTCCAATGAGATTTGGGAAACATCTGCTTAGCTACTTCCAAGGGCTTGCGATCTACATACCACATGCGTTGTGCATCGGTTAAATTCGGTTGCACTGCCGCGCTATCCCAAACCATCTTTAACGGGTCTAAACGCGTAATGACCGGTTCACCATCAAAGCTATTTTCATAATCAAGGCGGGTATCAGTCCACCCCATGCCGCAGATAACGGCATCTTGGAAAGCATCACTATCAGCGTATTCTGCATGCGCCATGTCCCGAAACCATTCTGCCGCACCAGTAAGCAATTCACTAGGCAATGCCTTCCCTACTTGACGGGGAATAAACTGCACTTCTCGCTTATTGTTGCGTTCTGACCCCACAACGGCATTCACAAGCGGAGCAATACGATTAAAGGTCATAACGGGGCGGCGTTGCTCTTTTAACGCCGCTAAATCAGCCTCATTCCACTGATCACCATTGTAAAAACGAAAATCCTCCCGCGCATGTTCACGCCATTTATTCACATGCTCCACATCTTCTTTGTACCAACTCACAAGCTTGCGAAATAAGCCTTCTGTCGACAAATCTGATGCGTTACTTTCTTTATCTAAATGCTCTTCATCATACATC
>NZ_JBHIMJ010000015.1:0-1750 GCF_042194035.1 Bartonella sp. OC16QHHD
CAGAGTTGGAGCACCGGTCTTTGATGATGAGAGCTCTTTTGATGCCGGCACTTATGATGGTGAAACGATTGATAATGATGATGTCACCTCTCCAGAGCCGGTTGTGCAGTCCGTTGAAAAGCCTTCAGAGATTGTTCCTAGCATAGAACAGCAGCGTATGGAGCAACAAGCTAAACAAGCTCGTGAAGCGCTTGTCAAGCTTTATGAACCCCAATCCCAGACGCCAATGGTTGAAGGTGAAAATGCACCCCCAGACCCTACACAAGACATTATTGGCTATATGAGTTGGATGGGAAAAAAGATTCGAGAGCAGGATGCGTATATTAGGGAACAGAAAGAAGCGCTAAGACAAGCTGAGGAACAGCAGCAGCATGATATACGTCTTGGTCAGTTTTTCAACAATTCTGTTAAGTCGTTTCAAAATAAATCCAGTGATTTTGGTGATGCGGCAAATTTTCTTTATGAGAAGCGTGCGAAGGAATTGAGTTCTTGGTCGTCACTTTATCCTGAGTATGCAGATCCAAACACAATTTCTGAGATCATAAGGAATGAATTGCGTACGATTGTAGCGACTTGTGCACAAAGAGATCTCAATCCGGCAGAAGAGATTTATAGAATAGCGCAAAATCTTGGCTATCAGAACCAAGGGGTTCAAGCGAATAATCAAGTAGCAGAACTTCAAAGCCGGCAGAATTCTGCGAGAACCTTAACAGCATCTGGAGGAGGGGGCGTGACGGGTCCTATGACCAAAGAGACACTTGCGAATATGTCAGAAAAAGAATTTAACGCGTGGATATCGAACCCGAAAAATGAAGCCCGTTTTTATGAAATTATGGGTGCAGACCCTGATTAGGCAATAAGTTTTACAACATAATCCGCCTTGATGCGGGTTTTCCACCGGCTTTAAGCCGGTTTTTTTACAGCAAAGAAAGGTGAAATCAATGGCAACAACACATATAGGAACCCATGATCCGCAATCGGTGAAATTGTGGTCACAGAAATTAAGCAATGAAGTTTTGAAAGCAACGAAAATAGCTCCCCTGATTGGCAAAAGTTCGAACAGCATTATCCAGCTTTACAACGAAACCCATAAGAGTGCAGGGGATAGCGTTACGTTTAGTCTGCTGGTCAATCTGTTTGGGGACGGTGTCACGCAAGGCGAAACCTTAGAGGGCAATGAAGAAGCGCTTCAATTTATGAATGATCGGTTGGTGATTAACGAGCTTTTACATGCAGCACGTGTAGCGAATGATGACTCGATTGACCAACAGAGAATTCTCCCCAATTTACGGAAAAAAGCCAAAGAAGGTTTAGTTCGTTGGTATGCCAATCGTTTAAGCATCATGTTCTTTCTTCAGGTATGTGGTTATACACCCCGTACGATCAATGTTGATGGTCGAGAAGTGTATATTAAGCCGGTTCATTATGGCTTTAATGAAATCATGGCACCAAGCAATGAACGTATTATCCGCCCAGATGGTAAAACAAAGGATGAAGATCTCAATGATAAAGCCAAACATAGCTTTAGTCTTAAATTGATTGATGAAGCGGTTAAACAAGCCAAACTTGCCAATCCGCAAATTTCTCCAGTCCATGTCAATGGTGATGATGTTTATGTTTTGTATTTGCATCCAACACAAGTCATGCAATTGCGAACCAATACAGCCGTTGGTGAGTGGTTAGATATTCAAAAATCGGTTTATGCAACCTCTCGTGCGAAAAACCCAATCTTTGATGGTTCACTAGGCAT
>NZ_JBHIMJ010000083.1:0-5672 GCF_042194035.1 Bartonella sp. OC16QHHD
TATATTTATCAATAATTAGAGATAAATTCACTCTCCAGCTCCTCTAAGCCACTCAACACGCATATAAACGAGACATCATGCGATCAAGCACATCCTGTCGTCAAAAACAACAGCATAAAACAATAAGAAATCTCTTTTAAAACTTTCTACTCAAATAGGCAAAACTCTCTGTACAGCGCATTAAGCAACCTTTCTCCAAAGATAATGATCTGAACAGAAGAGTTTTGTCCAGTGCTGTCAGTGTTGTCAGTTCTTTTTAGAGCCTATATTATTTTTTTAAATGAGAGAAAATTAAAAACATTATATTTCAATATGTTAGCATTTTAATGATACAACCTATATCGACAATACAACCTTAAATACAATCCATAATATATATTTGTCAGTTTGTGTCAGTAAATTAAACTGACAAAATAGACTATTTTAGTGACTCATAAAACCTATCAAAATACTCATTATGATATCTTAAAAGCACNCCATGGGCTGTTGATAAACAGCCTTTTAAACCCCTTTTGAAAAAATATCGGCTTTTTTAGCAGTTTTTTCCCATTTTATCGTTATTTGCTTTAAATGCATTTAATTGAATTCGTTTTGATTCTTTTGATGATTATTGATCATATCATAAGGCAAGGGATTTTTATTACAATATGCTGCAATCTATTAAGTATGATAACAAACACATCACTTTACGCTCCCTTTTACAATCCTATCGTGAACAGGCAACATCAAATGCTCTACGGGGGAAAGTATTTGAAGATTTTGTGACAAAATATCTTATGTATGACCCTCTCCACTATGGGCGATATGAAAAAGTTGAGAGCTATTATGAATGGGCGAAAGAGCGTGAAGGTTGGAATAAAAATGATATCGGCATTGATCTGGTTGCCAAACTTCGCAATCAAGAGGGTTATGTCGCTATTCAATGTAAGTTTTATCAAGCAGATCATCAGATCAGTAAAAAGGATATTGATAGCTTTATCGCGGCATCTGGAAAAGACATCTTTAAATATCGTCTTCTCGTTGACAGCACAGAAGTGGAATTAAGTGACAATGTGAATACCATGATTAAAGGACAAGCGATACCCGTTTATCGCATTGACCTTCGTCATATGGAAAACAGTCGGATAGATTGGCAAATATTTGCAACAAAACAAGAAGTGGTTCTGAAATCAACCAAAGAGCCTCATTCCCATCAAGAAGAAGCCATCAAGAAAGTCTGTGAAGGTTTAAAAGAAGCAGACCGTGGCAAGCTGATCATGGCATGTGGTACGGGGAAGACTTTCACCAGTTTGAAGATAGCAGAAACCCTTGCTGGGAAAGGCAAGCGTGTTTTGTTTCTGGTCCCTTCTCTGGCTTTAGTCTCACAAACAATCCGTGAATGGACAGCCGATGCACAAGTACCTTTGCGTTCTTTTGCTGTGTGTTCGGATACAAAAGTAGGCAAGCGTCGTAAGAACCAAGATGATATTGTTGGCATGGAAACATCAGATCTTGTTCTCCCTGCTACAACAGATGCTCAAGCCCTTGCTAAAGAAGCTTGTGAATCCCTAGCAGATGCAATGACCGTGGTCTTTTCAACTTATCATTCTATCCAAGTGATTTCGGATGCACAAAAAGAGCATGGTTTACCCGAATTTGATCTGATCATCTGTGATGAAGCCCATAGAACAACTGGGGCTTCATTGGGAACTGAAGACAATGAATCTGAATTTATCAAGGTTCACGATAACAGCATCATTCGGGGCAAAAAACGTCTGTATATGACAGCAACGCCGCGTATCTTTAGTGACACTGCTAAAAGGCGGGCGGATGAGATCAATGCTGTTTTGGCATCTATGGACGATGAAACCCTTTATGGCAAACAACTTCATCATTATACCTTCGCGGAAGCTGTCGATAATGAACTTTTAACTCCTTACAAGATTGTGGTCTTGGGTATTAATGAAACCTATATCACACCAGCCATACAGGAGATTATTGCCAATGAAAACCGTGAAATTGATTTAGATGATGCGGCAAAAATTATTGGCTGTTATAGAGCACTTACCAAAATAGATAAGCAAGCGGCTGTTGATGATGATGATACAGAGCCCATGCAATGTGCTTTAGCTTTTTGCAAAGACATTAACACCTCTCAATATATAACAAAGCTCTTTAATAAAATTATCAAATCTCATATTGATGATTTCCTTCAAACCGTTCCCTTTCTAAACTGTGAAGTAAGACATATTGACGGAACGCAAAGCGTCAAAAAACGCAATGAGGAATTGGATTGGCTTAAAGAAGATGCGGGGCAAAATGTTTGTCGGATTTTAAGCAATGTTCGGTGTCTGTCTGAAGGGATTGATGTCCCTGCTCTTGATGCCATCATGTTTTTACACCCGCGTAATAGCCAAGTGGATGTGATACAGGCGGTAGGGCGTGTGATGCGTCGTGCGCCAAATAAGAAAACGGGCTATATCATTTTACCCATTATCATTCCTTCACGCTTAGAAGCCAAAAAGGCTTTAAAAAACAATAAGAGATACCGTGTTGTTTGGCAAGTTTTGCATGCTTTACATTCTCATGATGAAAGGCTTGCTCGGACGATTAATCAAATGTCTTTAGGACAAGATAGCAGCCATACGATTGAGATTATAGAGATTAAGCGTGCCAATGAATTACAAGAACTCACCACAACGGTTGATGAGATCTCGATACCATCAAAAGCAGAAAGTTCTGGACGTGTCATTGGAACAGCAGAAAGCAAATCTCAATCGGTATCTGGAGGACAAGGAGACCTATTCCGCCGTTCTGAATTTTTTGATTTTGTCAAAGCCATTTTTCTGGATAGTTTTAAAATCACGGATTATTGGGGCATTTGGGCGAACAATGTTGCTGAGATTGCTCAAAACCATATCAATCATCTTAAAGATATGATTTCCGATGAAAAGAGTGAAGCCTTTCACGCCTTTGATGCATTCCATAAGGAATTAAAGAACAACGTCAACAGTGAAATCAAGCAAGAGGAAGCGATTGAGATGTTAGCGCAACATCTTGTCACGCGTCCCGTGTTTGAAGCTTTATTTTACGGTAATGAATTTGTACAGAACAATGCCATTTCGCAAGCAATGGACAAGATCTTAAGAGAACTGGATAAAACGAACATTGAAGAAAAAACCAAAGATCTTGATCAATTTTACAAAAGTGTCACATTCTGTACAGCAGGTATTACAGAAACTCATGCAAAACAGAATCTTATTATCAAACTTTATGAAAGTTTTTTTGCCAAGGCATTTAAGAAAACCACAGATAAGCTTGGAATTGTTTACACGCCCGTTGAGGTTGTTGATTTTATCATTCATTCCGTTAATGATGTTTTAGAGCAAGAGTTTGGAAAAAGCTTGGGATCACGGGGTGTCTCTATCCTTGATCCTTTCACCGGAACGGGTACTTTTATCACGCGGCTGTTACAATCTAAACTGATCAAACCAGAGGATATGGAATACAAATTCCGTCATGATATCCATGCCAATGAGATTGTTCTCTTAGCCTATTACATAGCAGCGATTAACATTGAATCGACGTATCATAGTATCATGAAAGGTGAGTATATCCCTTTTAAGCATATTGGCTTAACCGATACATTCCGGATGCTTGAAGAGAAGAACCTGCTACAGGAATTATTTAAAGAAAACAGTGAATATTTGGAACATCAGAAAAATCTAAATATTGAAGTTATCTTTGGTAACCCTCCTTATTCGGTAGGACAAAAGAGTGCTAATGATAATAATCCGAATACCTCTTATTTTATATTAGATAATCGTATTCGTAAGAAATATATATCGAATTCAACAAAAATAATAAATCGAAATAAACTTTATGATAGCTATATACGAGCAATTTGCTGGGCAAGCGACCGCATAAAAGAGCGTGGTGTTATTGGATTTGTCACGAACGCAGGATTTATCAGTGGTCATGCTATGGACGGTTTACGAAAATGCCTTGTTGAAGAATTTAGTAGCCTTTATGTTTTCCATTTGCGGGGTAATCAACGAACCTCTGGAGAAATTTCTCGTAAAGAAGGTGGTAAGATTTTTGGTGAAGGCTCTCGTGCTCCTATAGCAATTTCTATTTTGGTTAAAAATCCAAATGCACAACAGCATGGTAAGATATATTTTCGTGATATTGGAGATTACCTCACGAGAAAAGAAAAGCTTACGATAATTGAAAAATTTAAGAGTATTGATGGTATTACACAAAGCAAACAAGGTTGGAGAATAATAAAGCCGGATAGACATAATGATTGGCTTGATCAACGTGATGACAGTTTTAAAGCATTTTTAGCCATAGGTGATAAGAAAGGTAATGATAAAAAGCTATTTAAAAATTTTTCGTGTGGTATCGTAACGAGTCGTGACGCTTGGACATATAATGCAAGCCATAAAGCTTTAATACAAAATATGAGTGCTATGATCACTTTTTATAATAGTGAAGTAGAAAGTTTTAAAGATACCTGTCCTCATGCTGACCGTAAAACACGTAATAAAATTGTAAACAATTTCATTAACATTGATGCAACAAAGATCAGTTGGAGTACTACTCTCAAACAAGAATTGGTAAGAAGCAAATTTTCCAAATTTGAGAATAATTGCCTTATTCAAAGCCTTTATCGCCCTTTTACACGACAGTGGCTCTATTATGATCGCACCTTTAATGAGTCAGTTTTTCAAATGCCGCATATATTTCCTATGGGACAAGCAGTTGAAAATAAAGTAATACACGTTACCGGCATAGGGTCAATGAAAGACTTTTCTGTTTTGATGAGTAAGACTGTGCCTGATTTTAAGGTAATAGAGAATGGTCAATGCTTTCCGCGCTATATTTACGAAGACACTACGGTCTCAAAAAGTAAAAGTGAGAAACAATCCCATTTATTTACAGAAGAAAGTAAAACAGCTGATTTACAGAAGCGTGATGCCATTACTGATGAAGGTCTAGACCATTTTAAAGTGGCTTATCCTAATGAAACTATCACTAAAGATGATCTATTCTATTACGTTTATGGAATTTTGCATTCGGAAGATTATCGTGCCCGTTATGCTGATAACCTTTCTAAAGAGTTGCCTCGTATCCCGTGTGTAAAGAGTGCTGATGATTTTTGGAAGTTTGTAACAGCAGGGCGTGAACTAGGTCATTTGCACGTGAATTATGAAAGCATAGAGCCTTATCCAGTGACCTTTAAAAAAGGTAATCCAAAACAGACAGAGATCTCTAATCCTGAGAAATTCTATTATGTGACTGAAATGAAATTCGCAAAAGCAGGTAAAGAGAAAGATAAAACCACTGTTATTTATAATAGCAATATTACCATAACAGATATCCCTCTTGAAGCTTATGAGTATATCGTCAATGGCAAGCCCGCTCTTGAATGGGTTATGGGGCGTCAATGTGTAAAGACTGATAAAAAGAGTGGCATTGTTAATGATGCCAATCGTTATGCTGTTGAAACCGTTGGCAACCCCGCCTACCCTCTAGAGTTGTTTCAAAGGGTTATTACCGTAAGTTTAGAAACAATGAAAATCGTAAAAAATCTACCAAAATTAGAAATAAGAGAAACTGAATAGACTTGGCTTGCTAAACTCACAAAGGGGTATAGAATCTTATAACCATAATCTATACCTCTCTTGTTA
>NZ_JBHIMJ010000050.1:0-32613 GCF_042194035.1 Bartonella sp. OC16QHHD
GATAAAACAACTCTCAACAAAAGCTGCTTAACCTTATGGGGGTGTTTTGTTCCCCGCATATCTACGAGCACCCCCACCCTTCTTAACACTTTCAAGTAATGCATGATTCACGCCACACGTGAATTGCATCTCAATGTAAGGAGAAAAGATACGGCGCCTCGTCCAGCTGCTATAACGCAACCAGCCATTGCTCGCGCTTTAAGAGAAGCGAAAAAGCAAAAATGCGAACTCATAGAAATCAAACCTACCGGTGAACTGCTTATCTATCTTAAAGCAGATATTCCAATACCAAACTCAACAGCACATCCTGATAAAATATGGAATTTATCTCGTGATGATTATGAATTTGATATCATCTTATAGGTGTTCCCATGCCAAAACCACGCCCTCCTCACCTTGTGAAACAAATTACCCAACATGGCAAAATCGTATGGTATGTACGTATTGGTCATGGAAAACGTATTAGAATACGTGGTACCTATGGAACGCAAGAGTTTGTTGATAACTACAAAAGCGCACTTGCCGAATTACAAGGGCTTATACTTCCTAAATCCAAAACCGGTAAACTTGTTGAAGGGTCATTTGCATGGCTACTTAAACAGTATTTAAACAGCTCTAATTGGCATAGCCTCTCTACAGTTACAAAAAAGCAAAGAGAATACATCCTTATGAAGATATGCGATTCCGTAGGAGATATCCCATACCAAGCAATTAATAAGAAACATATCATAGCTGGAGTTGAACGGCGTAAAGAAACACCAGCAATGGCTAGAGAATTTCTGAAAGTACTTAATGGGCTTTTTAAATGGGCAATTGAACAAGGACTTTTGGAAAGCAACCCTACTTTAGGTATCACAAGACCTCCTCTTAAAAATAAAGAGGGCTTTCCTGTTTGGACAGAAGAAGATGTTGAAAAATATTACCAACGCTGGTCACATGGTACCCATGAACGTGTTTGGATTGATGTTCTTCTTTACACGGGGTTGCGCCGTGGTGATGCAGTTCGCATTGGCTGGAAAGATGTCAAAGACAATATTATTCATCTCAAAACAGAGAAAAGTAAATTCCAAACAGATGTTTTTCTCCCTATTTTACCGGAATTAGCCAAAACACTTGAAGCTGGTCCTATTGGTNCACGCGCAGCTAATTCTGGTGCAACAGTATCACAACTCAAAGCAATTTTTGGCTGGACACATGATGCTATGGCATCTCTCTACACAAAGAGCGCAGATCGCAAAAAACTCGCTCTTGAAGCCATAAAAAAGCTTCAAAAAGATGGGGGATAGAGGAAAAAAAACGTAATAGAATCAGGATTCCTCAATTCCCCCATATTAGACATAACTATTTCATTTTACTTGCTGTTTAAATCCAATAACAGACTAAAATATAGATTCACTATAATCTTAAAATAAAAATTTTGGAATTGATCATACATACAATGAATGAACCGTAAAATACAAAAGTAATCATAACACTAGAAAATGAAAAAGCTTATCACTCTTGTTCACTATTCCTTCCTCTCTCATTTTTTCTGTGTTATTTTTAAAGTCTTGTAAAAGATATGAATTACATGCAAAAAAATTTAGCCCTTTGTAATCTCTACGCCATCAATCACATTAGTTTTATTAATGATAAGCAATAACATCTGTATAGCTCTAAGCTTAGAGAGCAACACCAGATTAAAGTATAATTTTTATTTATTGTAAAAGAGTATGTAAAACTCCATTTTACTCTTATCATTGTTAAGAAAAATTGAAAAATGAGCTTATTAATATTTAAAAAATAGAAAATATTTTTTACAAAATAATATCTTATTTAATTACTTTTTAAAATAAACTATTTAAAATAATATAAATATATTATGTTTAAATTGTATATGTTTAAATTGTATATTTTTAATTAAATAATAATATTTATAATAACACTAAAATATTACATAATAATTATCTTTATATTAAATATAATAAGAAATTTACAAGAAAAATCAATTATAATTCTCTTTATTTACAAGAACAACAAAGAAATATATTTAATTATGTTATTGAACTCAGTTGCGTTGCCATCGTTTTTTCCTGCTTGGCTTAGTGGATCCTTTTATTTCCAAGCAATTATTAACTGAATTTTGACTGCTCAGCATGCTGAAAAATCTCTATGTGATTGTTGTCTTGATAATTGCTATCATGTTGTTTGGCGAAGCTCTTAGCTTTCTATCGGGCAACTTAAAAGCTTTATTCTGTCAATTTTCTTATTGTTTAAGCAAAAACTCATCCATGTAATAATATATTGAATGCACCAACAAAATCCGCACGAATAACCACATTCTGCACATATAAAAATTACCCATCTTTGACAATTTTTTAGCACTATAAACGCAACAAAAATAAATTTTGCTCGGAGGAGAAAGCACTACTAATATTGTACACCATCTTACCATTGGCTTGTGTCATCAAGCAGCCATCTAAACTCAAACTAATCTAAAACCAAGAAATTTAACTCTCTGATTTTTATTGTAAATTCTTTGCTCATAGCTATAGAAATACAACCGATTTTATGCATGAATATGTCTAATAAAAAATCTTCATGTGTAAATTTTACATGACTTATACCGCCAGCATAAATAACGATATTTTACAGTACGATAGAATTTTCACTCAATTTTTTATTTTTATAATCATGATGACTTTTATATTATCCCCCTAATCCATTAAATTTACGCATTGTTTTCTTATAACTTATGAAAGTCATGACCATGGAAAGAAAAGCGCTCAACAGAAGATATCCAATATTCCATTCGTCTTTACCAAGCAACAATGACACAGGCAAGGAAGCAGAAAAAGCCATGGGAAGCATAAACAAAAGCCATTTTACGATGCTTAAAGGATAAATTCCTATTGGCACAAATGAAAGCTCGTAAATCATTTCATGAAAATATTCGACAGGCATCTTACTGCTAATAATAAATGTTATAAAATTGAACATCATGAAAAAACAAATATTGACGATAAAAACACAAAATATTGCAACAATAAAAGAGATCCATCTTAGCTTAAGATCAGAAATATTCGGTAATGATACAAATAAATAGGCACTAACATAAAGGACAAAGAGCTTGATCAAATTAAGAGGTTTACACCAACCAAACAACATCAACAACCAAATTGAAACGGGCTTTATCAAGTATGGTTCAATTTTACCATCCGCTACTTTTTCAAAAAACGTTTCAATAGAATTAGTAAAAATATTCAAAAATATTCCAAGTAAAACAAAGACAACAAAGATAAAATGGATTTCATCTCTGCTATAGTTACCGATCTTTCCTGAAAAAGAAGATATTCTATCAATAAATATGAATTGAATAAAATAATAGCATAGAGAAAGAATAAACTCCCCAGCCAAATTCTTACCATAAACAATCTGTCGGCGGATATTCAGACTGATAAAATGAAGGATGATTTTCATCTCAACCACCTGCTCCATTATATGCTTTCATCCCTTTATTCCAAGCAATATAAATTAAGAATAAAAAACACAAAATATAAGTAAAACTTCCGAAAATAAACTGCTGAAACAACGCTAAATTTTGCGTCGCGAAAAACTCGGCAGGAGCTGATATCATGAAACGATAAGGATTAAATTGCATAAGCGGAATAAGCCACACCGGCCAAAAAGATGGTGGTAAAAGAACACCCCCAAGAAGCGCTGAACTGAGAATACTGAAAGAAAGTAATATATTGTACTCAATCACCCAAAAGCTTAATAAGGCAATTCCAAAAGAGATTAAAAAACAAAGCAATTGTGATAGAATAACAACCAGAAAAAAGAACAGAAAAGCGATGACCAATCCCAGAATATTTTCATAGGATAAAACAAGCTTAACAACAAAAAGAGCCAATAAGGGAATGCTATATAATACACTCTCCCCTAAAAAAGTAAAAAGCATTTGTGTCATATAACTAAAGGGCTTTGTAAGATATACTTCTAATTGACCTTCTTTAACATGATGAGAGAAAAACTTAATCACATTATAACCATTATTTAAGCGACCTAGGACTAAAGCAAAAGCATAATAATACATCATATCATAAAAGCTAAAGCCATTTATGGTGTTGCCCGTATCAGAGAAAAGTGCATTCCATAATAGAAGTTGAATAACAAATGGCGAAAGTGTCCCAATGATAATATCGGTAAAAAACATTGCTCTATCACTTAGAACAGTCAGTAATCCATTCTTGGCAAAAAGAAACATACCAAAGCAGTGGTTAGATAAATTCTTTAAATTTAACACGGAGCATCTCTTCAAGCGAGGGAGTGGATACAGAGAACGTACAGTTCAATTTGGTTGTAATTTCGCGTACAAAACGCGCAAAATCCTCACGGGGCAACGAAACCTCCAGCGAGCATTCTTCAGCGTTAAAGTGCTTATCTTTTAAAGGAGTAGATAATTTCAACGCAATCTCATCAATTTTTTCTACAACAGCTGAAGGTGCCGCCAAGTGTTCACAAAAAAGTGTCATTCTCACCAAAGAAGGAATGACATTTTTAAGCGCATGAAGATTACCATGAAACTGTTTTCTTTCCTTTATGCAAGAGAATAATATCATCGACGTATCCATCAATATCTCCCATATCATGACTTGTGATGATATACCCAGTGCCACGCTCCCTTTTCAGTTTTTTAAGAAGCTCCCTGATTTCATGCTTAGATGTAAGATCAAGACCAATACTTGGCTCATCGAGAAACAACAGTTTAGGTCTAAAGGAGAGATTAAATGCCAATTCACTTTTCACTCTCTCACCCAGACTAAGCATCCGCACTGGCTTATCCATAATATGCTCAAGACCCAGTAACTCAGCGATCTCTTTAAGATCACGGATAAAAGAGGCGCGTTCAAGACCATATAATGGTTGAACCATATCCAGACTGTAGCGTAAGGGCAAATCCCACCATAAACAATTCTTATGACCAAAGACCACACCCAAAGACTTGAACAGATTTTTCTTCGCTTTATAAGGATCAACACCAAGGACTTTAACACATCCCTCATCAGCGTATTGTATACCAGAAAGTATTTTAATCAGTGTCGATTTACCCGCTCCGTTAGGGCCAAGAATTGCTAACGATTGCCCTGAAAAGAGGGTGAAACTCATATCTTTTAACACATGATGATTTGTATAATCCGGCTTGAAGAGAGAAAACACCTTGTTTTTAAAACCAATTTCTCTGTCAATGTTGCGATATATTTTTGAGACGTTATTAACGTCAATCAATAATGATCCCATCAGTCACTCCTAATTTCAACTTATCCCCCTTTGAATGTTCCCATAATAAATATCTGTTTTTGTTCACTAGAAAAAACAAAAGTGTTCAAGCCCTCCCTAGAGCAATAAAACGCACCTGACGTTTTATCTCCAATTTTTTGTCTAGATATTTTTTCAATGTGATGAGTTCACTTCAATGAAGCATTAAGATACTAAAAACTTATTTCTTCTTTTATGAAAGATAATCTTTTGGATAAACTAAGTAAGTAGAAAAATAATTGGTCATTGAAAGGAGAGCTTTGCTAAGAAGGCTTCATTGTGTAAGCAAAGATACAAAGCATAAATCTATACTATAAGCATATCAAACCACATTGATAACAAAACAAAAATCCTTGACAACAGGAATTTTTTGAGAGGCTACTCTCCCTCAGCATTACTATAAAATGCCTCCATTATTCCCCATGAAAAAACTAAAATTGCTTTCACTATTTTAGTAAATATCTTTCAGATTTTATCTAACTCATCTCCCTCAACAGACACGCCTCCCCAATATATGACCTCTGTAGATAATTCAAAGGAGCAGCTTCATAAACTCAGATTATTAAACGATACATCATATCCAAAAATAACAATACAATCAATTATGGATAAAGATCTGTAGAAAGAAAGCCATGATATTCGAAAATTTCATCACTCAAAAACACAATTTTCTCATAGCGATTGACTTATCAAAAACTTTCTTCAAATGATGCCCTATTCATCTTATCAAATTTATAGACAAAATTTGTATCAATCAAAAAGAACAAATGAAGTTTGTTTAGTCGGTTTCAGCATCACTCTCATTAAAAGATAAAAGATTAAAACTTTGGACCATATGAGGTGGTAAAGGTGCAACAATGTCCAATATTCCTCCTGAAGGATGAGGAATACGAATACGACGTGCATGAAGATGAAGACGATTTTGAATTCCTCCTGGTAATGTCCAATTACTATCAGAAAAAAAATACTTTGTATCGCCAATGATAGGATGATCCATATGGGCAGCATGCACACGAAGCTGATGTGTTCTCCCTGTATAGGGTTCCATTTCAAGCCACGAAAGAGCCCGCCCTCGCGTATCTAAAACGCGATAGTAGGAAACCGCATGATGTGAATCTGGCTCCCCATGTTCACAAACACGCATTTTGTCACCTTGTGCAGTCATTTCCTTAACCATCCACGTTGAAATTTTGTCCTGCTTTTTTTTAGGCACACCCCGAACCAACGCCCAATAAGTCTTTTTTGTTTCTCGCGCTCTAAAAGCAGCAGTTAAGGACTGAGCAGCTCCCCTTGATCGCGCAACAATAAGCACACCCGACGTCTCACGATCAAGACGATGAACCAAACGCGGCTTTTCACCTTTTTTATTGCGCCATACCTCAAGCATACTATCCATATGACGTGTTAAACCAGAGCCTCCTTGTACAGCCAACCCAGCTGGTTTATTAAAAACAAATACCTTTGGATCTTCATAAAGCAGCATTTTTTTCAAAACGGTCCCATCATCCTGCCCACGAAGTGTTTTATCCGTTATTGAAAGATTTTCCTTGTCATTAATAGGGAGAGGTGGAATACGAACAGCTTGCCCTATACAAAGACGCGTATCGGCTTTAACACGTCCACTATCAACCCGTATCTGACCAGAACGCAACAATTTTTGCAAAGCTCCAAAACCAAGTCCTGGATAATGCACTTTAAACCAGCGATCTAAGCGCATTCCATTTTCATCTGCCTCAACTTTTTTTATTTCTATGCCTGCCATGAAAATTCCCTTACCTGCTAATTTTATTGATCTATTTTTGCGCCTTTATAAACACAAAAATTCATATTTTAGTTGGTCTTATCACACCATATTACAGTTAGTATCCAAAATTTCCTTTTCTTAACGTCCAAATTTTATTAGCTAAAAACTAAGCGTTGTAAAAATCAACAGCCTTTACGCTTAATAGCGAATGGAGATAATTAACCGTGTCCTTATTCAAAACCTATGCACGTGTTCTCACTTACCTAAATAGAGAAAAAAATGCATCCCTTTTAATCTGTACCGCTAATGTTATATTAGCTATTATCACTATTGCAGAACCTATTTTATTTGGACAAGTTATTGATTCTATTACAGACAAAACAGCTATCATCCCTACTCTTGCCATTTGGGTTTGTTTTGGACTTTCACATATTATTGCTTATGTCCTTGTTGCTCGCGGTGCTGACCGCTTAGCCCATAGACACCGCTTAACGGTTTTAACGGAATCTTTCGAACGTATCATTGCCATGCCTTTAATTTGGCATCAACAACGTGGAACTTCCAACGCACTCCATACACTTTTGCGCGCAATAGATTCCATGTCAACCATATGGCTTGATTTTATGCGCCAACATCTCTCAACGCTTGTCGCCTTATTGGTTCTCATCCCCATAGCGTTTAATATGAATTGGCGTCTTTCAATAGTCTTGGTTGTGCTTGCCATCATTTATGTATTAATTGCACGTTTAGTGATGCGAAAAACAAAAGACGGGCAAGCCGCTGTAGAATGCTATCATCATAACCTTTTTAAGCATGTCAGTGATTCAATCTCTAATGTTTCCATTGTACAAAGTTATAACCGAATAAAAGAAGAAACTTCCATACTGCATCAACATACAAATGCTCTTCTTAAAGCACAAAATCCTGTTCTCAATTGGTGGGCGCTCGCCAGTGGCTTAAATCGAATGGCTTCAACAATTTCAATCGTTTGTGTTCTTCTCCTTGGAGCTTTTTTTGTTGCAAAAGATCAATTACGAGTAGGTGAAGTCGTTGCTTTTGTTGGATTTGCACAACTCATGATTAGCCGCCTAGACCAAATGAGCAGTTTTATTAATTGTGCAATATCCTCACAAGCAAAACTGCAAGAATTTTTTGAAATGGAAGACTCAACCTTTCATATCAACGAACCGCAAAATCTTCCTTCCCTCCAAAATGTTAAAGGCGCCATACAATTTCATCACGTGACCTATCAATTCCAAAATTCTTCTCAAGGTGTTTTTGATATTTCCTTTGAAGTTAAAGCAGGACAAACTGTTGCGATTGTAGGACCAACAGGGGCTGGAAAAACAACATTGATCAATCTGTTGCAGCGCGTATACGACCCTACCCTTGGGCATATCTCCATTGATGGAATAAATATATGCTCAATCAATCGCGAATCTTTACGCAAATCTCTAGCAACAGTATTTCAAGACTCGGGTCTTTTCAACCGTACTATTCATGACAATATTTCAATAGGAAAAGCGAGCGCAACGAATGAAGAACTTTATGAAGCAGCAAAAATAGCAGAAGCTCACGATTTTATTCTAAAAAAAGCTGATTGTTATAACACAATAGTGGGCGAACGAGGATCTCAATTATCAGGTGGAGAAAAACAACGACTAGCAATTGCACGCGCTGTTTTAAAAAATGCCCCTATTCTCATTCTAGATGAAGCAACAAGCGCTCTTGATGTTGAAACAGAAGCACGAGTCAAAGATGCTCTCGATTGTATAAGCCATAACCGTACTACTTTTATTATAGCACATCGCCTCTCAACAGTACGCAATGCTGATGTGATACTCTTTCTGGATCATGGTCACTTAATGGAAAAAGGAAACTTTCAAGAATTAATCGATAGAGGGGGACGTTTCTCTAAATTTTTAAAGGCAAGTGGTTTAACAATCAAACCACCAAAAAGAGAAGGAGAAAATGTTATCCCCTTACATGAAGCCATAGCATCATAAAATTGACACTCTTTTCAAGCAAAAAAATCCTCCTCAGAATAACAAGAGTGCTTATATATGATACAAGTAAAAAGATTTCTAAAAATACCACAATCCATTTTAGGTATTTAAGAAAAATATTAAAACAGTCTAGTATTTTCTCTGCTATTGCAATTTTACTAGATTGGGACAAAAATATTTCCCTATATCTGTGAATATTGACGAGTATACATTCTCATTTAGGGAAAATGTAAAGGTAAAAACAATTTCCAGTTTTACCGTCTTCTTTTTACTCAGCTTTACGAATTTCAAAACGAACTAAAGAAATATCTTTTAAATAATGAATATTATGTATTGCGTTGCACTTTGTTTATCACTTTCTTTATAGTCCTCTCATAAAGAACAGAACATCATTGTTTTGCACATTCATATGACTTTTTTTAAGAAACATTTCTCAATGCTCTTAAGCCCATTTCACAACGACATTCGTGAGTGGTTTTGATTAATTTAACATACACAGAATTTGAAATAATAAAATCCTACGAATATTCGTAGCTCTTATTCAAAAGATAAAACGATAAATTATCATTATAACTCAATGTATTAAAGCAATTTTATCATAAATAAATTAGATGTTAATCTAAATCTTTAGATTTATGTGATATTCCTTTGATTCATATTGATAATTCATTACTTTATAATATGAAATAAAGATTTATAAAGATAGGAGAATATTCCTTTCAAGACCTTTTAATAATAAACCAAAAAACTGTTTTCTTGTACATAACAAGCAAAATGAAAACAATAGCTCTAAGATATAACAACGCTTTTATAAGCCTTTTCAAGGAAAGAGATTTTATTCATTTGAAAACTAATCGAATAATGACAGCTTATAACTTTATAAGGATAATCGTATGCAATAAATCTTATATTTTTCTTTCATAAAAAGAGATGTTTCTTCAAAAAATCTATAAGAGCAACATAATAACTAGTCTCCCTAGTAAAAGAATACACAGCAAAGCATGAAGTGCTGCATAATCTATCTTATCTTAAAAAGGTGATTCCTGAAACGCTTGGAAGCTATAAAGCCAAATGATAAAGTGGTGATAAAGACAAACACTGTCTTTATCTTTACAATTGTATTTTCCCCAATTACGCTGTATCTGCATTTCAGAAATACACCAGACAGATATTCATGATACATAGATGCCAACCAAATATAACAATGTGAAAAACACCTATGCAGAATGATTTCATTCTTTAATTTTTTTCAAGAAAATCTTTTAGTGCCGCAAATGCCTCATCAGCTTTGTTCCCCTCAGGACCACCAGCCTGCGCCATATCAGGACGGCCACCTCCACCTTTACCACCAAGCATCGCTGAAAGAATACGAACGAGATCTACAGCATTTAATTTATCCGTTAAATCATCCGTAACACCGACAACAGCACTCCCTTTTCCATCCTCCGAGACACTAATAAAAGCAACCACTCCAGATCCAATTTGTTTTTTCTCAGAATCGACAAGCGCCTTAAGATCCCGTGGTAAAATATTTTTAACAACGCGTCCGGTAAAAGAAAACCCATTGATGATGATAATATCATCTTGGCTCCTTTCTGTTATTCCACCACTCAACATCATTTTCTTGCGTACATCATTCAATTCTTTTTCAAGTTTACGACGATCATCAAGCAAAATTCGCACCCGTTCTTCCACGCCAACAGAAGAAATTTTTAAAAGATCAGCAATTTCATGAATACGTTCATCTTGGCGGCTAAGATAAAGACGTGCTTCTTTGCCTGTTAAAGCTTCAATACGCCGCACTCCAGCTGAAACAGAACTTTCAGAAACAATATGAATCAAACCGATATCACCTGTTCGCTCCACATGTGTCCCTCCACAAAGCTCAATTGACCAACGCTTTTTTAATCTTCCCTGTTCAAGTGGCTCCCCCATAGAAACAACACGAACTTCATCACCATATTTTTCACCAAACAATGCCATGGCTCCTTCAGAAATGGCATCATCTACAGCCATGAGGCGCGTTATCACTCTACTATTTTGCAAAATAATCTCATTTGCTAAATCTTCTATTTTTTTCAACTCTTTTGGTGAAACAGATTTTGGATGGGAAAAATCAAAACGCAACCGATCTGGCGATACAAGAGAACCCTTTTGTGTAACATGGTCCCCCAATGTTTGGCGTAAAGCTTCGTGTAACAAATGAGTAGCAGAGTGATTCGCACGAATTTTCTTACGACGAACAATATCAACCATTAATTCTACACAATCAGACCTCGATGCCTGACCAGATTTCACCTCCCCAATATGGATAAAAACACCATCGCCCTTTCTTTGGGTATCATGCACCTTAAAAATAAAATTTTCACTAGAAATGATACCGCTATCACCAATTTGCCCACCAGATTCACCATAAAAAGGTGTCTGATTAACAACAAGCATAGCTTTCTGACCTGAAAAAATATGATCAACAATTTTACCATCACACACAAGAGCTGTAAGAATACCTTTCGCTGTCTCAGTTTCATAACCTAAAAATTCTGTGGCCCCCACTTGATCACGAACAGAAAACCAGATTTTCTCTGTTACAGCTTCTCCAGAACCAGACCAATTGGCACGTGCTTCCTCTTTTTGGCGTTCCATCGCTTTATCAAAAGCACCAACATCAACAGAGATTCCTCGACGACGAAGAACATCTTGCGTCAAATCAAGTGGAAAACCATAGGTATCATAGAGCTTGAAAGCAACTTCACCATTCAAATAGTCCCCTTCTTTAAGATCGGTACTTGCTTCGTTCAACAAACCAAGTCCTCGTTCAAGCGTTTTACGAAAACGTATTTCTTCTAACCTTAAAGTTTCTGAAACCAAAGATTCAGCACGCACCAACTCAGGATAAGCTTGTCCCATTTCGCGAATTAAAGCAGGCAAAAGTCGCCACATTAAGGGCTCTTTAGCACCAAGAAGATGCGCATGACGCATAGCACGACGCATAATACGACGTAAAACATATCCTCTTCCTTCATTAGAAGGAAGCACACCATCAGCAATCAAAAATGCAGATGAGCGAAGATGATCAGCAATGACACGATGGCTGGCAATAAAATCACCCTTTGCCTCAATCCCTGTAATTTCTTCTGACGCGTCAATTAATGCACGAAAAAGATCAATGTCATAATTATCATGAACGCTCTGTAAAACAGCTGCAATACGCTCTAACCCCATACCGGTATCAATAGAAGGATGAGGTAAGTTAACACGTTCTTCCTTGGAAACTTGCTCATACTGCATAAAAACAAGATTCCAAATCTCAATAAAGCGATCCCCATCTTCATTAGCACTTCCAGGAGGACCGCCCCAGATTTCATCACCATGATCATAAAAAATCTCCGAACAAGGCCCACAAGGGCCTGTTTCTCCCATCGACCAAAAATTATCAGCCGTCGCAATACGGACAATTTTTTCATCTGGAAGACCAGAAATTTTACGCCACAGTTCAGCAGCAACATCATCACTCTGATAAACTGTCACCAACAATTTATCTTTTGGCAGGCAAAATTCCTTTGTTAAAAGATTCCATGATAAAAAAATAGCTTCTTCCTTGAAATAATCACCGAAAGAAAAATTACCCAGCATTTCAAAAAATGTATGATGGCGCGCCGTATAACCAACATTATCAAGATCATTATGCTTTCCACCCGCACGAACACATTTTTGTGCCGTTGTTGCCTGCGTATAAGAAGGTTGTTCAAGTCCAGTAAAAACATTTTTAAACTGCACCATCCCTGCATTTGTAAACATAAGTGTAGGATCATTCCGCGGAACAAGCGGACTAGAAGAAAGAACTTTATGCCCATTACGATGAAAATAATCCAAAAATATTGACCGAATATTATTAACACTATTCATGTTGACACCTGCTCAATACAGCACAAAACCATAAAAGAAAAATCCCCCTCATTAAATCCTCTTCGCCACGCATGGAGTCAATTTAATCAAAAATGGAATATTTGTTTTAAAAAATTGAGAAAAAACGACTGCGTATTTAAAAACTCAAACAAAAAAACAGAAAAATCTTAAAGGAAAAAAATTATAAACGAAAAAAACGCCCCATCAAATGGCTTCATCACTTTCTATATTTTCTGACCCTGCATTTTCTAACAATTCAATCGCAATCAAACCAGCATTTTGGCGCAAAGCTGCTTCAATCTCTGTAGCTATTTCCACATGTTCACGTAAAAACTGCTTTGCATTCTCACGCCCCTGCCCTAAACGCTGAGAATTATAAGAAAACCATGCACCAGATTTTTCCACAACACCAACCTTGACACCCAAATCAATCAATTCACCTACTTTGGAAATACCTTCACCATAAATAATATCAAACTCAACCTGTTTGAATGGAGGTGCCAATTTATTTTTCACCACTTTAACGCGCGTCTGATTACCAACGATTGAATCCCTATCTTTAATGGATCCAATGCGACGAATATCTAAACGAACAGAAGCATAAAACTTTAAAGCGTTTCCACCCGTTGTCGTTTCAGGAGAACCAAACATCACACCAATTTTCATGCGAATTTGATTAATAAAAACAACCATACAGTTAGAGCGAAAAATTGCTGCGGTTAATTTTCGTAACGCTTTACTCATTAACCGAGCTTGCAATCCGGGCAAAGCATCACCCATTTCACCGTCAATTTCTGCTCGCGGTGTTAAAGCTGCGACAGAATCCACAACAAGCACATCAACGGCACCAGAACGAACCAACGTTTCTGTAATTTCCAATGCCTGTTCACCGGTATCTGGCTGAGAAATGAACAAGTTTTCTAAATCAACACCAAGCTTACGCGCATAAATAGGATCAAGCGCATGCTCTGCATCAATAAAAGCACAAATCCCACCACCTTTCTGTGCCTCAGCAATAGCATGGAGAGCCAATGTTGTTTTCCCAGAACTTTCTGGTCCATAAATCTCAACAATACGCCCCTTCGGTAATCCACCAATCCCTAAAGCAATATCCAAGGATAACGACCCTGTTGGAATTGTTTCAATTTCAACAACCTGCTCTTTTTGCCCAAGACGCATAATCGAGCCTTTACCAAAAGAACGTTCAATTTGTGAGAGAGCAGCATCGAGAGCTTTTGTTTTATCCACGATTATATCCTTGACCGAATCCATAATAACCTAAAACTTTAGTGTACACTGTACTTTTAATTTAACTAAAGGCTTGATTTTAGATTTTCACAGACTATTTCCATTCCTATCTCCACATTATGTCCATAAACATTCATGACCATCACAATAAAGAATTGGCATTGCTTATCTTATGACACATAATAAACTTCAATAAAGTAATATCTCTATGGGAGCATAGTTAACATATTTATATCTCTCTAGAAAAGGAACAATTTAATTTTAAACACAATGTTCTACAACCCTTCTGCTTATCCCTTTGATTAAATACTTGAGAGACTAAGAATTCTTCCACTATTGATCACACAAAAAACGCATCATCAATCAACCTCATACCCTATTGCATCGAAGAACAAAACGCTATTGTGTTGCATATTCATGCACTTGATTTAAGAAACATCTCTCAAAACTTCCAAGCTCATTTTGTGACAACACCTATGAATGTGGTATACTGAAAAACCCTTTAGGCACCACCATCTTTACTCTATAGAAGGAGCAAGCCGGCACCATCACACTATTTATCATCCCCCAATGTTGCGACAGCTCTCGGCACTTGAGACGATTCATAAGAGGGATTTTTAGTCCTTTCTTGTACAGTTTTTATCACACGCTAATCCTGCTTGTAACATGCAAGCGAATAACTTGATTGCTTCAACAAATAACAGACTTGGGATGAGAGAAATTTACGGTATTTGAAACTTTCATTCAACTTACGAAACAGTCAATTATCATTATAAGTCAATATATTATTTAATAAAAACCAAAAAAAATAAAGCAGCTTAAAAGTTGAATGACATATTTAAATTTGAAAAAATATGCAATTTTGGAGATATCAAAAAAAATCTCTACAAGCAATGCAATAAATGTTTAAAATATAAGCTAAATTTCTCATACAATAACATAAGAGATCAATAAAAAACGTATTTCAACTCAAATTTTATTTTGATCTTTACGTTTTTTGCGCAACTGTTGCCACCACTCAAGACGTTTCACAATTTCACGCTCAAAACCACGCTCAACTGGTTTATAATAACTCTGACGCCCAAGTTTTTCGGGAAAATATTCTTGTCCTGAAAAAGCATCTGGTTCATCATGGTCATAACAATAACCACTTCCATACCCTTCTTCCTTCATAAATTTCGTAGGAGCATTAAGAATATGCTTAGGAGGTGGTAAAGAGCCATTTTTGCGTGCACAACGCAGTGCTGCTTTATACGCAAGATATGCTGCATTTGACTTTGGCGCAGTTGCAACATAAAGACATGCTTGCGCCAAAGCCAATTCTCCTTCTGGTGATCCTAAATAATCATAGGCATCTTTTGCTGCATTACAAATGACAAGAGCTTGAGGATCCGCCAAACCAACATCTTCAACGGACATACGAACCAATCTTCGCCCAATATAGAGAGGATCTTCACCAGCATCCAACATACGTGCCAAATAATAAAGCGCAGCATCAGGATCAGATCCACGAACGGATTTATGCAACGCTGAAATGAGATTATAATGCCCATCTCGTCCTTTATCATAAATAGGCGCACGACGCTGAATAACTTTTTGCAAAGCAACAACATCAAGAATCTCTCCCAATGGTGCAATAGACCAAACTTCCTCTGCCAATGTTAACGCAACCCGCGCATCACCATCAGACATCTCTATCAAAACGTCTCTGGCATCATTATCCAAGGGAAGAGTTTTTCCCTCCACTTCTTCAGCACGCCTCAAAAGCATGTCCAAACTTTCATGATCATGAGAAAGAAATGTTAAAACACGTGCACGCGAAAGAAGGGCAGCATTCAGTTCAAAAGAAGGATTTTCGGTTGTTGCACCTATAAGTACCACAGTACCCTCTTCCATCACAGAAAGAAAACTATCCTGCTGTGCACGATTAAACCGATGAATTTCATCAACAAAGAGAAGTGTTTTATCCCCAGATATAAAACGCCTCTGCGCAACTTCAAAAATCTTTTTAAGTTCAGAAACTCCTGTAAAAATAGCAGAAACCTGTTCAAACGCGAAATTTGTTTCAAGGGCTAACAAACGTGCCACGGTCGTTTTTCCCGTCCCTGGAGGTCCCCAAAAAATCATCGATCCAATTGAGCCTGTTGCCGCCATACGTGAAAGCAAACCATCCTCTCCAATCAAATGCTTTTGTCCCACAACATCATTGAGAGAACAAGGGCGCATTCTTTCTGCTAGTGGCTGATTTTTATTAACTTGAAAATCAAACGACGAAGTAAAAAAATCTTTCTTCAAAAAAAACCTCAACGAATAAATTGGCGAATATACATACCATCACGTTCATATTCCAATTGCCACATATTTGAGCGACCTTGCATAAGAACCTTTTTCAACTGATGAACTGTTTGAATTTTATGGCCATTTACAACACGTAGAATATCTCCTGACTGAAAAATTCCAGCTGCATTGCTCATTTCCTCAAGATTGGTAATCACAACCCCTTTTGCAGATATAGGAAGATGAAAACGTCGACTATTTTGCGGTGTTAAATCTAACACCTCAGCACCAGCAAGAGGACTGTCACCCGTAATTTTTTCAGATTTTAAAAATGCAGTTTCTGATATCGATGAAACTGTTATTTGTGTTTTTAAAGTTTTTCCACTTCGTAAATATTCCAAAGCAAGACTATGCTCAACGTCAGCTGTCATCAAACGATACCCAAGACTATCTGGGCTGTCAACGCGTACCCCCTGCACACTCAAAATAACATCACCTACTTTCAATCCAGCTTTTTCAGCAGGACTATCTTTGATAACTTCAATAATCAGAGCACCATAGGGACGTTCTAAACCTAAACCACCAGCAATATCAGGTGTAACATTTTGAAAAGAAGCCCCAATATAAGGCGGCACAAAATATTTTCCACCGCGTTTAACAGTATCAAGCATTACTTTTACAAGATTAACTGGAATAGCAAAACCAATCCCTACAGAACCACCGGAACGCGAATAAATAGCCGTATTAATTCCGATTAACTGACCTTTCATATCAATTAAAGCGCCACCAGAATTCCCTGGATTAATGGCTGCGTCTGTTTGAATAAAAAAGTCAAAATCAGAAATCCCAACACGTGTACGCGCTTGCGCTGAAACAATACCACTTGTAACTGTTTGACCAACACCAAAAGGATTACCAATAGCAAGAACAAGATCACCAACTTCAACAGTATCAGAATTTCCCAAAGAAAGAACCGGAAATTGAGCATCTTTTTCCTTAACTTCAAGAATTGCAATATCAGTTGCTTCATCTTTGAGCACGACCTTACTCTCAAACTCCCGTCCATCAGAAAAAGCCACTTTAATTTCGCTTGCATCTTTAATGACGTGGTAATTTGTAACGATCAAACCACGTGCATCAACAATCACCCCTGATCCTAATGACGATTGCTTACGAACAGGAAATTTATTTTGAAAACGACCAAAAAATTGCTCAAAAAATGGATCGCCTTCAAAAGGTGATCGAGCTCTAATTTGTCGAGCTGCATAAATATTTACAACAGATGGAACTGTCTTTTTAACTAAAGGAGCAAATGAAAGAGTGATTTCTGTTTGTGTTTGAGGAACATGAGCATATACATGATCAAATGATATCTGCATCATAATTACAAAAAAAATCCGCACCCAAAAAGAACACCTCATAATCCACTCCTTATAAAATCAGCACATTCTGTTGAAGATTAATAGAATAAAAAAACGTATCCCCGCAAATTAAGGACCTCTATTAATATTTCATAATAGAAAATAAAAACAACCTATTTGAACAATAAATATTATAAAAATAAGATAATTCAATATTCTATAATTTCTCTCTGCACCTATTTCTCAACTAAAACAAACTTAAAAATGCTCACAAAAAAACCGCCCAAGACAAGGCGGCCTTTAAAAATCCAACAGAATAAAAAAACTCTAAGAAGATGTTCCCTTTTCATTCTCAGAAGCTTCCATGCGAGCACGATCCCCAGCACCCTTCGCTTCAACATCACGATCAACAAATTCTATAACAGCCATAGGCGCATTATCACCGGTACGAAACCCCGCTTTCATAATACGCAAATACCCACCGTTGCGTGATGCATAACGTGGCGCAAGCGTATCAAATAATTTCGCAACCTTTCCTGCATCACGAAGTGCTGCAATAGCTTGCCGACGCGCATGCAAACCACCACGCTTACCAAGAGTAACAAGTTTTTCAACAATAGGACGAATTTCTTTAGCTTTTGGAAGCGTTGTCACAATCTGCTCATGCTCGATCAACGAAGTTGCCATATTTGCAAACATCGCTTTACGGTGACTGGCAGTACGGTTCAACTTGCGTCCTGACTTACTATGGCGCATAAGCCCTCTCCTTAGATTCTAATTTTAATATTGATCTTCATAACGTTTTGCAAGATCATCAATGTTTTCAGGCGGCCACGCAGGAATCTCCATCCCAAGATGTAAACCCATACACGCCAAAACTTCTTTAATCTCATTCAACGATTTGCGACCAAAGTTCGGTGTCCGAAGCATTTCAGATTCTGTTTTCTGAATCAGATCACCAATATAGACAATATTATCATTCTTAAGACAATTTGCCGAACGAACTGAAAGTTCTAATTCATCCACTTTTTTGAGAAGAGCAGGATTAAAAGAAAGCTCAGAATCAGCCTCTTCAACAGGCTCCTTCTGTGGCTCTTCAAAGTTAATAAATAACGATAATTGATCCTGAAGAATGCGTGCTGCAAAAGCAACAGCATCCTCACCATTAACAGCACCGTTTGTTTCAATCGTGAGCGTTAATTTATCATAATCGAGAACTTGACCTTCGCGTGTATTTTCTACTTTATAAGATACCTTACGGATCGGTGAATAAAGACTATCAATTGGAATAAGCCCTATACGTGCATCATCAACACAATTACGATCAGATGGAACATACCCCTTTCCTGTGTTGACAATAAATTCCATACGAATTTCAGCTTCTTCATCAAGAGTACAAATAACATGATCTGGATTTAGAATTTCCATATCCCCAACTGTACTGATATCTCCCGCTTTCACGACACCAGGCCCCTCTTTATAAACGACGACACGTTTAGGACCTTCTTCTTCCATACGAAGCGCAATTTCTTTTATATTCAGAATAATATCCGTAACATCCTCACGCACACCTGGAATCGATGAAAATTCATGCAAGACACCGTCAATCTGCACAGCAGTAATAGCAGCACCACGAAGCGAAGATAACAAAACGCGACGAAGCGCATTTCCTAACGTTAAACCAAAACCACGCTCAAGAGGTTCAGCAATCACACTTATAATATTTGGATTATCATGTGCACATGATTCAACCTTATTGGGTTTAATAAGTTCCTGCCAGTTTTTCTGGATCATATTTTTATTCCCGTTCTTTAGTTCCGTTACCATTCAATCGTAACGACCAATGTGAACATCAGAGAAATCTCCGACAACAAAAAACAACACCCAATTAAACACGCCGCCTTTTCCGCGGACGACATCCATTATGAGGAATTGGTGTTACATCGCGAATAGAAGTAATGACAAAACCAACAGATTGCAATGCTCGTAGAGCAGATTCACGCCCTGATCCAGGTCCACAAACTTCAACTTCCAAAGAACGCATACCATGCTCTTGCGCTTTTCTTGCACAATCCTCCGCAGCAACTTGAGCAGCAAAAGGTGTCGATTTACGCGCACCTTTAAACCCCTGAGCTCCCGCAGATGACCAAGCAATTGCATTACCCTGAGCATCAGTAATAGTAATCATTGTGTTATTAAATGTTGAATTAATATGAACAACACCCGATGAAATATTTTTACGTTCGCGACGACGAACACGTGTGGCTTCCTTGGCCATAATTTCCCTTTCAACGATCTCATCACTGCCGTAACATCAGCAGCTCCACCTTTTTTTCCTTGTCAAACAAATCAAACAAGAAAAAGAATATATAAAAACCTTCCACAAAGGCCCTTATTTCTTCTTACCGGCGATTGCCTTAGCCGGACCTTTACGCGTACGAGCATTCGTATGTGTACGCTGTCCTCGGACAGGCAAAGACCGGCGATGACGCAATCCTCGATAACAACCAAGATCCATCAAACGCTTAACATTCATAGCAACCTCACGACGAAGATCACCTTCAACTTGATACCCCTGATCTATTGCCTCACGAATCTGCAGCACCTCAGCATCTGAAAGCTCATGCACACGACGCCCCAAAGGAATGCCAACTCTTTCAATAATTTCTTGAGCAAATTTTGGTCCAATCCCGTGGATATATTGAAGCGCAATAATTACACGCTTATTTGTCGGGATATTGACGCCAGCAATACGAGCCACGCCTACTCTCCTTAGTTATTTTTGACAAATTGTTATAAAATACCTGATATACCTTATAGAAAAAAATAGACTCAGAAAAAAATTCTTCCGAATCCTATTATTTCACTAAAATAAATTAAATTCACTTTTGATGGATTTCATCTCAAAAGTCAACTCTTTTCATTTATTTCTAAAAAAAATCTCATGAAAGAAACCCTCTAATCATACGTGTCACTTCAGCAACACCAATCATTCCATCAATAACCTTCAACATTCCCCTCTCTGAATAAAATTTTGATAAGGGAGCTGTTTTTTCACGATATTCTACTAATCTTTTTGCAAAAGCAACAGGATTGTCATCTAAACGAACCTGTCCACCAGCCGCTATTGTTTCTTCAACGCGCTTTTTCATACGTTCAATCAACACGTCTTCATCAACACACAACTCAATAACAGCATTAAGCTGCGTATTTTTTGAATCCAGTATCTGTTGCAACGCTTCTGCCTGCCCTACAGTTCGCGGATATCCATCCAAAACAAAACCGTTTACACAATCAGCTTCATCAATCCGATCTGATACGATTTGATTAACAATACTATCAGGTACCAAAGCACCAGAACTTATAATAGCTTTAGCTTTTTTACCAATCTCCGTTTCTTTGGCAATCACCTCACGCAACATATCCCCTGTTGATAAATGAGGAATGCTATATTCCTCAGTCAACATTTTTGCTTGCGTACCTTTTCCCGCTCCAGGAGGACCTAAAAGAATAACTCTCATCGATTCCTTCTACCTCCACGAAGTTTTGATTTTTTTATCAACCCTTCATATTGGTGGGCAACAAGATGCCCCTGAATTTGAGCAACCGTATCAAGTGTAACAGTAACAACAATCAACAAGGATGTTCCCCCAAGATAAAAAGGAACCTGTAATGCAGATATCATAAATTCAGGTAACAAACAAACCAAGATAATATAAAGTGCCCCCACAACAGTAATACGCGTCAAAACGTAATCAATATATTCGGCTGTACGCTCACCTGGACGAATCCCTGGAATAAAACCAGAATGTTTTTTCAACTGATCTGCAGTATCACTTGGATTAAACACAATAGCTGTATAAAAAAAGCAAAAAAACGCCATTAAAAATGCATAAACAATCATATAAAGTGGCTGTCCATGACCAAGAGCATAAGAAATCTCCTGAACCCATTGTGGCATTTTATCAGAAAAATTATTAATAGTGGCAGGTAATAATAATAAAGATGAAGCAAAAATAGGTGGAATAACACCAGCAGTATTCAACTTTAAAGGAAGATGCGACATATCTCCTTGAAACATTTGATTACCGACCTGACGTTTCGGGTATTGGATAAGAATTCGCCGTTGCGCACGCTCTATAAAAACAATAAGCCCAATAACCAAAACAGCAATAAGAACGATTCCTATTAAAAGAAAAGTTGATAAATCAGCCTGACTATGAGCTGTCAAAAGCTGAGCAAAAGTAGAAGGAAAGTTGGCTACAATCCCTGTAAAAATGATAAGAGAAACCCCATTACCAATACCACGTGACGTAATTTGCTCGCCAAGCCACATAAGAAACATCGTTCCGCCAACAAGCGTAATAACAGAAGAAATACGAAACATAAGACCTGGTTCTAAAACAATTTGAAGCCCCGACCCTATACCGCTTTCAAGCGCAACCGCAATACCAAAAGCTTGTAGGATTGCCAATACGACTGTTACATAACGCGTATATTGATTGATAATCTTACGACCTAAATCCCCTTCTTTTTTAAGAGTTTCCAAAGAAGGAATAATAGATGTTAACAATTGCACAATAATAGATGCCGATATATAAGGCATGATACCCAGCGCAAAAATAGCCATACGCCCAACGGCACCTCCAGCAAACATATTAAAGAGTCCTAATACACCCGACGCGTGATGTTCAAATGTTTGCCGCAAAGCATCGATATTGATACCTGGAAGAGAGATGTAAGTGCCAAAACGATATACAAGAAGCGCCAACAGAGTAAACCAGATACGTTTCTTTAATTCAGTTGCACGCGAAAAGGTGCCGAAGTTTATATTGGAAGCAAATTGCTCTGCTGCTGATGCCATAAAACGTCTCCACTTTACACTCCAGTTCTTTAAATCACAGAAGTATAATCCTAAAATTCATATATGCATACATAAACAAATGCAGAACTTAAACAATTCTCCACAAAAGATCCCACAAAACAGATATCATTCTTCTTTAGGTCTCTATTCATATTAAAAAATTATCGAGCAATATCAGGAAGAATAACCTGACCACCCACTTTTTCAATCTTAACACGAGCAGCTTGTGAAGCACCAGAAACATGAAAGGTAATCTTAGTTTTCAAATCACCAGCAGAAAGAAGACGAACCCCATCTTTTTCACGACGAATAATACCAGCCTCTTTCAAAGAAACCATATCAACAGGCTTTTCAATATTCAACTTACCTGTATCAACTGCCAACTGAATACGTCCTAGTGAAACTTCATTGTAGGTTTTAGCAAAGAAATTCCTAAATCCACGTTTTGGCAAACGACGATAGATAGGCATTTGCCCACCTTCAAAACCATTAAGGGAAACACCAGAACGTGACTTTTGCCCTTTTACACCACGACCACCAGTCTTACCCGTACCGGAACCAATACCACGCCCAACACGCTTACGATTTTTTGTTGCGCCTTCGCAATCACGCAGTTCATTGAGTTTCATATCTAATACTCCCGCAACCCTTAACCTTCATCTATAACGCGAACAAGATGCCGAACCCGAGCAATCATACCCCGCACACAAAGTGTATCATCTAAAACGCGCCGACGACGCATTTTATTTAGTCCAAGCCCCTTTAAGGTTGCACGCTGAATCTGTGAGTTTCGAATAGGGCTTCCAATTTGTTCCACAGTCACAGTTTTACCACTCTGAGATTTTTTCTGAACCATTTCCTAATTCCTTTTCTGATAATCTCAGAAACTACCCTTCTAGGTCGACTAAATGGCGACGACGCGCCTGCAAAGTCGAATACTTTATACCACGTTGAGCAGCAATATCTCTAGGATGCACTTGATGTTTCAAGGCATCAAATGTTGCACGAACCATGTTATAAGGATTCGACGATCCTAGTGATTTTGCAACGACATCCTGCATACCAAGAGCTTCAAAAATAGCACGCATCGGTCCCCCAGCAATAATACCAGTACCAGCAGAAGCCGAACGTAGCAAAACACGCCCAGCTCCGTGACGACCTTCAAGATCATGATGCAATGTACGCCCAGACCGAAGCGGAACATAAATCATCCCACGTTTTGCAGATTCCGTTGCTTTACGAACGGCTTCTGGAACTTCACGGGCTTTACCATGTCCAAAACCCACACGCCCTTTTTGATCTCCAACGACAACAAGAGCGGCAAAACCAAAACGCCGACCACCCTTTACAACTTTAGCAACACGATTGATATGAACGAGCCTATCGACAAATTCATTATCGCGTTCTTCTCTCTCACCACGTTCTTTTTGTGCCATTCCTCATTCCTTTTTCTTTTCCGGAAGCACGATAACAAAGTCCCTCATCAAACTGGAAGAACTTAAACGAAATACTCTAAACTCTCCTTACTCATTCATAAATAAGAAATTTTAGAAATTCAAACCACCTTCACGAGCAGCTTCAGCTAAAGCTTTGACGCGACCATGGTACACATACGCTCCACGATCAAAAACCACCTCATTAACACCCGCTTTCTTCGCACGCTCAGCAATTAACTTACCAACAGCAAAGGCCGCCTTTTTATCAGCACCACTCTTTAACGATTTTTTCAAATCACTTTCAAGAGTAGAGGCTGAAACAAGTGTACATCCCCGCAAATCATCGATAACTTGAGCATAAATGTTCTGATTTGAACGATAAACACTAAGCCGAGGACGATCATGAGAAACCATTTTAATTCTACGACGAACACGCCTTGCACGACGTTGGATAATGTCCTTAGATGAAACCATAATACAAAATCCTTATTTCTTTTTACCTTCTTTACGGAAGATACGTTCATCTGCATGCTTAACACCTTTACCTTTATAAGGCTCAGGCCTACGATACTCACGAATCTCCGCTGCAACTTGTCCAACTTGCTGTTTATCAATTCCAGAAACAACAATTTCCGTTGGCTTAGGAACAGTCACAGTAACACCCGACGGAACTTTATAAACCACATCATGCGAAAAACCCAGAGATAGTTGAACATCCTTACCCTGCAAAGCAGCACGATAACCAACCCCATTAATCTCCAACCTCTTTTCAAAACCATCTTTCACACCACAAAAAATGTTCTCAATCATTGAGCGCGACATACCCCATTTAGAACGCGCATCTTTTGACTGATCCCGCGGCATAACTGATATGATATTGTCCTCAAGTTTGACTAAGACTTCATCATTGACGACGTAACTCAGCTCACCTTTTGGACCTTTTGCCTTAACCAGCTGACCTTCAACAGTAGCAGTAACTCCAGAAGGAATTGAAATGGGTTTCTTTCCAATACGAGACATTGTTCTAACCTACTTTTTCTTCCGTTTTCTTGACATAACTTAGAAAACACGACAAAGGAGTTCTCCACCAACATTCTGTTCACGCGCCTCATGATCTGCCATGACGCCTTTAGGAGTCGATAAAATCGAAATACCAAGGCCATTTGCCACCTGAGGAAGTGACTTAGCAGAAACATACACACGACGCCCTGGCTTTGATACACGTGAAATCTCACGAATAGCAGCCAGCCCTTCAAAATACTTCAATTCGATTTCAATTTCAGCTTTTCCATCACCTAAATCAATTCGATTATATCCGCGAATATAACCTTCCGACTGAAGAACATCAAGAACGTGTGCACGAAGCTTCGAAGCTGGAGTAACTACTTTACCTTTTTTACGACCAAGTGCATTACGAATACGTGTTAACATATCACCAAGAGGATCTGACATAGACATTAAATAATCTCCTCTTACCAACTAGACTTTACAATACCAGGAATATAGCCAATAGAGCCAAGCTCACGCAACGCAATTCGCGACATTTTTAATTTACGATAATAAGCCCGCGGACGACCTGAAACCTCACAGCGATTACGAATACGAACTTTCGAAGAATTACGCGGCAACTCTGCCAACTGAACAGAAGCTTTAAAACGTTCTTCAAGAGAAACCTTCTGATCCATAACTATTGCTTTCAAACGTGCACGACGAGCAGCATAGCACTTTACCATCAACTCACGACGCTTATTTTTTTCAACGGCACTTACTTTGGCCATAATTTCACCTCACTACGCTTGCCGTTACGAACGAAAAGGAAAATTAAAAGCACGCAATAACTCACGAGCTTCATCATCCGTTTTTGCTGTCGTACAAACAATAATATCCATGCCCCAAATTTGATCAACTTTATCATAGTTGATTTCTGGAAACACAATGTGTTCTTTAATACCCATAGCAAAATTGCCACGACCATCAAAACTCTTTGGATTTAAACCACGAAAGTCACGAACCCGCGGAAGAGCAATCGTCACAAGACGATCTAAAAACTCAAACATACGATCTTTACGCAATGTAACTTTAGCCCCAAGAGGCATTCCTTCACGAACCTTAAAGGTCGCAATAGAATTACGCGCACGCGTAACAACAGCCTTCTGACCCGTTATTAGCCCTAAATCCTCAGCGGCAAGGGAAGGTTTCTTGGAATCAGCAGTTGCTTCACCTATCCCCATATTTATTACAACTTTATCAATCCGCGGAATTTGCATTGCATTTCTGTAATTAAACTTCTCTTGAAGCACTTTACGAATCACTTCAAAATAATGCGCTCTCATACGCGGTATTTGTCTTTCCTCAGCCATTAATCAACTCTCCCGAACGCTTGGCAAAACGAACCTTATTACCATCTGCATTCACACGAAAGCCTACACGTGTAGGCCTACCATCTTTAGGATCAGCAATCGCCAAATTAGACAGATGAATCGGAGCTTCTTTAGAAATAATTCCAGCTTCTTGCTTCTGCGTTTGACGTTGATGACGTTTAATCATATTAATCCCACGAACAAAAGCCTTATTCTCTTTTGGACTAACCTTAATTACTTCACCACTACATCCTTTATCCTTACCGGACAAAACAACAACTTTATCACCTTTTCGAATCTTCTGCATAACATTTACTCCTTACAGAACTTCAGGAGCAAGCGAGATGATCTTCATATGATTCCTACCACGCAATTCACGGGGAACAGGTCCAAAGATACGAGTACCGATCGGCTCTTTTTTATTATCCACCAAAACCGCAGCATTACTATCAAAACGAATGACACTACCATCTGCGCGACGAATATCCTTAGCAGTACGAACCACAACAGCTTTCATAACATCACCTTTTTTAACACGTCCACGAGGAATTGCATCCTTAACCGAAACAACAATAATGTCACCGACCGAAGCATATTTCCGCTTTGAACCGCCTAACACTTTGATGCACATGACACGACGCGCTCCAGAATTATCAGCAACGTCGAGGTTTGTTTGCATCTGAATCATGACTGGCCACCTTCTCTTAACACATATATCCGATTGTACCTTTTACACACTCGGATTTGCCTGCCAAATAACGATAAAGTTATCGCCTTCAAATTTATCAATGATAACCACACTGTTAAATTCTAAAACAATAAGCTTAACTCATTACGCTACATTGTCTTTTACAACAATCCAACATTTATCTTTCGAAATTGGTCTAGATTCTTGAATAGAAACTTGATCCCCAATCTTAAATTGGTTGTTTTCGTCATGCACTTTATAATTTTTAGACTGCCGAACAGTCTTCTTAAGAAGCGGATGAGAATAACGGCGTTCAACTTTGACAACAACAGTCTTATCACTTTTGTCGCTAATAACAACACCCTGCAAAACGCGTTTAGGCATCTCTTATTTCCTTAAACCTTACTTTCACTTATCTTTTGACGAAGAAAAGTTTTAATACGCGCAATATCACGACGAACTTGTCTAACGCGCGCAGTCTTTTCTAATTGACCTGTTGCTTTTTGAAAACGCAAATTAAATTGCTCTTTCTTTAACTTAGCCAATTCACCTTTCATTTGGTCGAGCGTTTGCGCCCGTAATTCTGTGGCTCTCATCGCTTAACCTCACTATTCAGCAATACGCTGGATGAAACGCGTTTTTATAGGCAACTTTGCAGCACCTAATCTTAGTGCTTCACGTGCAACATCCTCCGGAACTCCATCAAGCTCAAACATGACGCGCCCAGGAGCAACACGTGCAGCCCAATAATCAACACTTCCCTTACCTTTACCCATACGAACTTCAGTCGGTTTAGATGTAACCGGAAGATCTGGAAAAATACGAATCCACACACGACCAGAACGCTTCATATAACGTGTAATCGCACGACGCGCCGCTTCAATTTGACGAGCAGTGACCCGCTCCGGCTCAACAGCCTTCAAACCGTAGGCACCGAAATTCAAATCCGTACCACCCTTCGCAAAACCGTGAATACGGCCTTTGAACTGTTTACGGAACTTTGTGCGCTTTGGCTGCAACATTGTTCTCTACTCCAAATTTTAGTTCAATCTCAAAAACTAAGCATTTTCGCGGCGACGATTCGATGAAGAACCAGATTGATCAGCTTCCGTAGCACGACGTTCTGAAGCCATCGGATCATGCTCAAGAATCTCACCCTTAAAGACCCAAACTTTAATACCACAAATACCATAAGCGGTCTTAGCTTCTGCTGTACCGTAATCAACATCAGAACGCAAGGTATGAAGTGGAACACGACCTTCACGATACCATTCCATACGAGCAATTTCAGCACCACCAAGACGGCCAGAACAATTGATACGAATACCTTCCGCACCAAGACGCATAGCAGACTGAACAGCACGCTTCATTGCACGACGAAAAGCAACACGACGCTCTAACTGTTGAGCAATTGATTGCGCAATAATTGTCGCATCAATCTCCGGTTTACGAATCTCCACAATATTCAATGAAGTTTCAGCATCCGTCATTTCTGATAGCTTACGACGAAGCTTTTCGATATCAGCACCCTTTTTACCAATAATCAAACCAGGACGTGCAGAATGAATCGTAATACGACACTTTTTATGAGGACGCTCAATAACAACCTTAGAAATAGCTGCCTGTTTAAGCTCCTCAAGCACATATGAACGAATTTTCAAATCTTCATGAAGAAGGCGCCCATATTCACCACTATCAGCATACCAACGAGAGTCCCAAGTCCGATTAACACCAAGACGAAGTCCTATTGGATTGATCTTCTGCCCCATTACGCGGCCTCCACTTTTTCGGTAACTTCACGAACAATAACAGTAAGATGCGAAAATGGACGTTCAATTCTACTAGCACGCCCTCGACCACGAACATGAAAGCGCTTCATCACTATCGACTTACCAACATAAGCTTCCGCCACAACAAGCGAATCAATATCAAGATCGTGGTTATTTTCTGCATTTGCAATTGCTGATTCAAGCGTTTTTTTCACAGTAGCAGCAATACGCTTGCGTGAAAACATCAAATCAGCGAGCGCTACATTAACTCTTTTACCACGAATCATTGCAGCAACTAAATTAAGCTTCTGCGGACTAACACGAATTGTCCGCGTGACAGCTCTTGCTTCATTATCTTTAAGCTGGCGCGAAACTTTAGCTTTTTCCATTCCTACTTCCTCTTCGCTTTCTTATCGGCACCATGACCATAATAAGTTCGGGTAGGAGCGAACTCACCAAACTTATGCCCAACCATCTCTTCAGAAACAGAAACAGGAATATGCTTATTACCGTTGTAAACACCAAAAGTTAAACCAACAAATTGCGGTAAAATAGTAGAGCGACGACTCCATATTTTTATAACTTCGTTGCGCCCACTTGAACGTACCTTCTCTGCTTTACCAAGAAGATAGCCGTCAACAAACGGACCTTTCCACACTGAACGAACCACCTCAGACTACCTTTCTCATTTCTTGCGTTGATGACGCGTACGCATAATAAATTTATCAGTAGCTTTATTGGAGCGCGTACGCTTACCTTTCGTAGGTTTACCCCAAGGAGATACTGGATGGCGCCCCCCCGATGTACGACCTTCACCGCCACCGTGTGGATGATCAATGGGGTTCATAGCAACACCACGAACATGTGGACGCTTACCACGCCAACGTGACCGACCTGCTTTACCATCATTAATATTCCCATGATCAGGATTTGAAACAGCGCCAACAGTTGCAAAACAGCTACTCGGAACCAAACGCTGCTCACCAGAATTTAAACGAAGAATAGCCATGCCATGATCTCGTCCAACCAACTGCGCATAAGCACCTGCTGAACGTGCAATCTGCCCTCCTTTTCCTGGCTTCATCTCAACATTATGAATAATTGTACCTACAGGCATATTAGCAAGAGGCATAGCATTACCTGGTTTAACATCCACATTTAAACCAGCCATAACAGAATCACCGACACCAAGACGCTGTGGTGCAAGAATATAACTCAATTGCCCATCCTCATAGCGGATTAAAGCAATAAAAGCGGTACGATTAGGATCGTATTCTAAACGCTCAACCTTTGCTGAAACATCACGTTTAAGACGCTTAAAGTCGACAAACCGATAACTACGTTTATGTCCACCACCCTGAAAACGAGCAGTAACACGACCGCGATTATTACGTCCACCCTTTGAAGACAAACCTTCTGTTAACATCTTTACAGGTTTTCCCTTATAAAGACAAGAACGTTCCACAATAACAAGCTGACGCTGCCCAGGTGTCATTGGATTAAACTGCTTAAGTGCCATTATTCCTATCTCCGAGCCTCTTAAAGACCTGTCGAAACGTCGATAGTCTGACCACTGGCCAGAGTTACGATCGCTTTTTTGACATCACTCTGCCGACCAACTATACCTTTGAAACGCTTCACTTTACCCTTACGGACTATCGTGTTAACTGCTTTAACTTTTACGCTAAAAAGCGCTTCAATAGCAGCCTTAATCTCAGGCTTCGTCGCTTTCGGCGCGACATTAAAAGCAACTTGATTATACTCAGAAATCATAGTCGCCTTTTCAGTAATAACTGGACTAATAATTATATCATAATGGCGAAGATCTGTCATTTAAAACGCTCCTCAAGAGCCTCAATAGCTGCTTTTGATAAAACAAGTTTGCTGCGACGCAAAATATCATAAACATTAATTCCCTGAATAGGCAAAATGTCAATATTAGGGATATTAGAGGCTGCACGAAAAAAGTTAATATCAATCTCTTTACCACCAATCAAGAGAGCGTTATTAAATCCAAGCTTAGAAAAATGAGAAACAAGCATTTTCGTTTTAGCATCCTTAACAGTCAACTCATCCACAACAATTAAATCTTTTGCTTTTAATTTTGCAGATAAAGCAAGACGTAACCCAAGAGCACGAATCTTTTTAGGAAGATCATGCGCATGGCTACGAACCACCGGTCCATGTGCCTTACCCCCACCTCTAAACTGCGGTGCACGTGCAGATGAATGTCGAGCACGCCCAGTTCCTTTCTGTTTAAACATTTTTGCCCCTGTTCGCGACACATCAGAACGACCTTGGGATTGATGACTTCCCTGCTGACGACGTGCAAGCTGCCAACGAACAACACGTTGCAAAATATCCTCACGCGGTACAAGATCAAAAATAGCCTCAGAAACCTTTAATTTGCCAGCTTCATTACCATCAAGAGTTTTAATTACAAGATCCATTATTAGGCTCCCTCAACTTCAGAGGTTTCCGTCACCGGAGTAACCATTTCCGCTTTCTCCTTCACAAGACGGCGAATACCAGCAGGCTTTGGAGCATTATCAGGAAGACGCTTCTTCACAGCATCCCGTATCAAAATCCAAGAACCTTTAGAACCAGAAACAGCACCACGCACTAAAATTAAACCACGCTCACTATCAGTGGAAATAACTTCAATATTCTGTGTTGTTACACGCACTTGCCCCATATGGCCAGCCATTTTTTTGCCTTTAAAAACTTTACCAGGATCTTGGCACTGCCCTGTAGAACCATGAGCACGATGTGTGATCGAATTACCATGGGAAGCACGATGCCCACCAAAGTTATGTCGTTTCATAACACCAGCAAACCCCTTACCAATACTGGTACCAGTCACATCAACTCTTTGTCCTGGAACAAAATGTTCCACTGTAATCTCAGTACCAACATCAAGAAGATTGTCGGGACTCACACGAAACTCTGCTATTTTGGCTTTAGGCTCAACAGAAGCCTTAGCAAAATGTCCACGAAGAGCTTGTGAAGTATTCTTAACCTTAGCAAAGCCTACACCTAATTGAACAGCAGTATAACCATTCTTTTCAACTGTACGCTGAGCAATGACTTGACAATTCTCCAAACGAAGTACCGTCACCGGCACATGCTCACCAGCATCATTATAAATACGGGTCATGCCCAGCTTCTGTGCTATTACACCTGAACGCATCGGGTCTGTTCCTTCTGTCCTCAAACCTCAGAGCTTAATTTCTACATCCACACCAGCAGAAAGATCGAGCTTCATAAGCGCATCCACTGTTTGCGGCGTTGGATCAACAATGTCAAGAAGACGCTTATGTGTTCGCATCTCAAACTGCTCACGACTTTTCTTATCGATATGCGGTCCACGATTGACCGTAAACTTCTCAATCCGCGTCGGAAGCGGAATGGGACCACGGACATTTGCACCGGTACGTTTAGCAGTCGATACGATCTCACGCGTCGACGTATCAAGAATTCTATGATCAAACGCTTTCAAGCGAATGCGAATATTCTGACTGTTCATGCTCTTTATTTCCCTGTTATACAAAGTGCCTTCAATAATCAAAGCACTCAACAAGCATTATTTATTCAATGATCTTAGAGACGATACCGGCACCAACAGTACGACCACCTTCACGAATAGCAAAACGCAG
>NZ_JBHIMJ010000071.1:0-2638 GCF_042194035.1 Bartonella sp. OC16QHHD
CCCGATCGGGGTAAAAATACCCCCCACAACAGAGGCAATACCAGCCCCAACCACTTCGATCACTGTCCCGATCCAACCAAAAGAGGCAGCAAATGCACTTCCTGAGACAGCAATCCCCCGTAAAGCCCCGACCAACAAGGTCATGGGGCGTAAGAGTCGGAGTGAACTTGCCCCAAGACACGCGGTTAGCAAACCCAGCGAGCGCCCTGCGGCTGCTAAGCCACGCCAGCTTGCAGCAACACCACGACTGAGTACTCTAAGCTTAATAAAAGACGTGATCAATTGAAGAAGCCCAAGGCGTGTACCGGCAAGAGTAAAGCGCAACACGCGCAGAGCAATATTAAAAGCCATCAGAGCGGCAATGGTTTTGATGATGGCGCTTGTTAAAGTGGGATGGGCATTCGCCCACGCCATAAGCCCATTGGTAAAATTGCCAACACTTTCCATCAAACTGTTGAGAGGAGGCAGAAGCACTTCACCAATGCTAATCCCCAAAGCCACAATGCGGTTTTGTAAGAGTTCAAATTGCCGCATGGCACCGGTTGCTTGTTTGTCTGCTTCTTGCTCTACAGAGCCTTTAAAGACTTGTGGATCTTTCACATACTCTAAAGCTTGCCCTAACAATTCGGGATTGCCCACCAATTTGGCAAAATCACCGGTAAAATCGCGCCCAGCAATGGCAATCAGCGAGCGCATCCCCTGTTCGGATTTACCCAACACATTAAAAAAGCGTACCAAGGTGCCGGTGGCATCTTTGTCCAGATCTTGCATGAATTTTTCGCGAGAAAGCCCGATATTAGCAAAAGCATCTTCAATATGCTTGCCCCCTGCCTGAATACGGGCACTCATGGCATTAAAACCACGCGCGGCACTCTCAGGAACAATCCCAGCAGAAATCATCGCCGTACCAAATGCCGCAGCTTCGCGCGCGGTGAGCTTAAACATGGTTGCCGCACCGGTGGCACGATTGGTAAAATCAGACACTTCACTGGCTTTTGCCGCCATGTGATTAGAGAGATGATTGATAGCATCGCCTAGATCTTCAATACCTACCTGATTAAGCTTAAAAACATTGCGCAATTTGGCAAAGCGCTCCCCAATCTGATCTCCCGTCATATCAAAAGCTACAGCTGCTTTAGCGGCGTAAATGCTAAAAGCTTCTAGATCTTGTTCGCCAATCCCTGCTTGGCTGGCACTGGTCATCAATTCTAAGACTTCACGCGCCGCTAACGGAATCTTGGTGGAGGTTTCAAGCGCAAAACGGCGCAATTCCTTTAAGCGATCAAGGGGGGCATCGAGAACCTTTTCTAATCCCTTCATCGATTGATCAAATTGCATGGCTTTATAGAGCGGTGCAATTAAGGTTGCTGTTTGCGCAATGGCACCCACCATGCGCCCCCGCGCTTGGATAAAAGCATTTTCCGCATTCTTTGTCGCATCCTCAAGATGCTCAGGGTCAAACCACCCTTTAAAATGCTGCCTTGTCTTGTTTTGGAAATGCGCAACATCTGAACTAAAGGCTGCAAGATCTCGCTTGGCAGAAGCGATCCCCTCTTGCAGATGATTAACAAAACGCACAACAAGAGAAACATCCATGATCGTCTCTTATCCTAACTGATGGCTTTCATATTCTTGAGCTTTCAGGCGCGCGAGTTCTTCTCGATAGGCAATCACATCCAGCCAATCCATCTGGTTAATCTCTGAAGGCGCCCAGTGATAATAAAGGGCTAGTTCTGCCCCAAATTGTCTGGCAGAGAGGATTGGCGTTGCGTAAAAAAAGCAAAAAAAGCCTTCAATATTGCGACAATATCCATCACATCAACTCGATCAATCAATTCAATAGATTCATGTGACATATCAGCCAAAAGTGCTGTGATGCCTTCTGTTGCCTCACTTGTGAACAAAACTTGAGAAAGCTTCGTGATAAGCACATCATTGCTCAAAGTTGTTTTTTGCTCTCCAAACTCAGGAAGCAGCAGCTCTGTCAATTGTGGTCCAATGAGCACCGCTAATTGCTTGGCATGCTTAAAAGTGGGGCGATAAAAGGTCAGTTTCTTGCAGAGAGATTCTTTGCCACCTTTATCTTGATAAGGAAGCGGAACCTGCAATTCCACGTCAATGCTGGTTTGTAAACTTGTCATGATCAATTCCTATAAATTGAGAATAGAGCGGCGGCGAGAACCGATCTCTTGCCCGTTGCGGACAAGCCAGCCGCCCCGTTTAAAAGAAAAGCGGTGCAAAACAGAACCATCCCAAAATTCCGTATAATCCCAAACATTTTTGATCTCGCAATCATAGCCTGTGGCTTTCCCAGCCGTTAAGCCTTCACTATCCACTTTGACCAAACGCCCTGTCACATCAATGGAATGCTCATGCTCGCGTCCATCTTCTTCAGAGATCACATGTTTTTTGCCTGTGAATTTATGACGAAGACCAGGAGGACCACCAAAAATACCGATAATTTCGGGGGTGTGGCTGCGGATTTTCATTTGCATGCTCAAAGCTTTGACACCAAGACCGCTCACATCAATTTGCATATCAGAGCCGCCCGGTTGATAGGTTTCTGTAATTTCTTCCAACGTAGGTAATTTGAGGGTTTCAAGATCAAGATGGAGATTCACATCATCATCAACAATCA